>NZ_JAEKEQ010000002.1:0-7165 GCF_016651025.1 Pseudomonas sp. TH21
TACAATTCAGTATATACAAGAATGATTATTTACCCAAAAACATTTTTTTATCTTATATTTCATCTCGGTTTCCAACAGGAAATCATACTCTGGGAGATTGAATATAAATGTCTAATAACTATGATTTAATTGCTAAAGCAATCAAAGAAAAACTACAAGTAACAGCACATTACCAAGGTTTCTACCGCGAAATGTGCCCTCATGCTCTAGGCTCTAAAAATGGACGTAAACAAGCTTTGTTCTATCAGTTCGGTGGTGAAAGTAGTAAAGGCCAAGTAGCACCAGGCTCCACATTCAACTGGCGCTGCATTCCTATAGATGGCCTAACTGATGTCACCTTACAATCAGGTCAGTGGTACACAGCAGAAAATCACAGCCAGGCACAGACTTGTGTTGATCAGATCGATATTGAAGTTCAATAAAAACTGTATCTGTGAGCCCATAAAGCTGCCCTTAATGGCGGCTTTTTTGTTTATGATAGTTGTTCATATTTAACATAAGACTAGTTGCGCGCCCCGCAGAAACGGTCTCAGCGCGTTTCTGCGCCGTCCTGCCCGAAAGACAGGCCTTTCCCCGTCCCGATCTGCGAAAAAAGCCCCTGATAAGTTTTGAGCAACTGCATGGCTATGCACGGAAGTGCCTGGCGGTCAGTTTCACATCCCTATGCGGCTGAGGCTGCCATTTATGATTGTCACGGACGTTTGCCGGCACTAAAGTTGCTGAGATTTTTTTGAAATTCAAAGGATGAAGACATGGCACGCTACCGGCTCGGGAACAGATATCTTTCACAGCAAGAATACGATGCTGAAATGGACTGGAAATGGGTATGGGGTCTTTTCCTGGTCGGTTCTCTATTAACCGGATGGCTTGTGCACGCCTACCTGGTGAACCCGGATTGGCACAAAGCCATACGTTTTATTGTTACCACCGTGCCGGCACTGGCCGTTGGCGTTGTTCTCGTGAAGCTGAGGCATTACATACAAATTTTGCTGGGGCTGGCGGTTATTCTTCTTATCGCCGGCGTAGTAATTGGGGTCATTTCCTCAGTTATATAACGGACTATGCCACTTGCATCTTATTAGTGTAAATTTAACACCTTACACACTGCATAAAATTAAGGGTATACAGTGGCAGATACACGCCTGAATCTGACGCAGGCAGCGAAGGCCGCCGGTGTCACGCGAAGAACGATCTATAACCATATAAATCAGGGTAAAGTTACCGCGTCACGTGATGAGAAAAACAACCCTGTAATTGACGTTTCCGAGCTTATCCGGGTATACGGCAATGTGAACCTGCCTGTAAAAAAAGTTCCCACCATTTCACACCGTGAAAATACACAGAAAAATTTTACACCTGATGCGCTGGAAACGGTCCGCACCGAGCTGGCAGAGCTGAAGCAAGCCGTCACGCTGATGCTTGAAGACAAAACAGCGCGTGAGGAAGAACGCCGGCGCGGCGAAGACGAGCGCCGGAAGCTGCAGGAGGAAGTAAAACGTCTGGGAGAGCAACTGGAGCAGGAAAAGGCCAGAGGACTCTGGTCACGAATCTTTGCCGGCAGAAAACCACGCTGAGCTGATGAGGCTTAGCCCATTTTCGGACCGTTATAAGGCCGTTTCAGCTGCTTCTGGCGCTGCTGCTCAAGTTCCAGCGCCTCCCGCCGTGCCAGTTCGCCGGCAATCATCGCGCTAACCGGTGCAGCTGCTCGCTCAAACTCTGCACCTGAGCGCTCAAGCGCTGTACCTGGTTGCTTATCTGCGCGTTCTCCGCGCGCGTAGTGGAGTACATCTGTTCCATACTGGCGAAGGCGTTCTCCCATTCCCTCAAACGCGTACCGTAATCGTTCTGCAGCTGCTCTAACGCGCTCAGTAACTGTTTTTCCAGTTCGGTCATGGTTCAGTACTCCTTCGGTATCATGTACTGGTTGTGCTCCCCAAAGGAGCCCGCCTGCGTGTCGATCTCGAGACATTTCTTCCTGCTGTCGCCGCAGGTTGTCCAGATCAGGTTCCCACCCCGGTCGCGCATCTGCGCGATCGCCCGCTTCTGTTCGGCGATCATCTTCCAGTTGTCGGATATCTGATGCCCCTGGTACCAGATGACGCCCCAGCAGGCGATCGTCACGGTTATCACCGTCAGCAGGAGCCATGCCCAGCCCCGGAGCACGAACTGCGAAAGCCTCTGGTCCCGGGCGCTGATGGCGGCGCTGATTTTCTTCTCGCTTGATTTCAGCGCCTCGCTGATAAACAGCTCGTGCCGCTCGAACTCGCTCTGCAGATTCCGCTCGGTATCGCCGGCCAGCTGCCTGGATTTCTCCTCGAATCCCTTCGCCAAATTTAAAATCTCGCTCATAAATCATCCCCTTTAATCGGATATTCCTGCCGCCTTCCGGATCGGCAATGCTGATGCTGCTGCGGGTTTCGCGGGCTATGGTGAATCCCGTGCTTTCCAGCGATCGAATGACATCCTGACGGTTGCGCACCTCGCCGGCGGAAACAAGGTTAAGAAGGCCGTCTGTGATGGCCTGTGCGGCCGCCTGCTTGTGTGCAGGGAGATCGCGCTGCGTACACAGCGTGCGCCGGTTGAGCGGGTCTGACGGGTCGTGCAGGCCCATCTGCGTATTGATGACCGTTTTCCACGCGTCTATCCGCGGTTTGTCCGCCGGCGCAAACCAGGGCTGAAGACGTTTCCCTGACTGTAATTCGATGTTCGGGACGACAAAATTAAGCTCCAGCCTTCCCTTATCCCGGTGTTCGACCCACAGGCACGCATACTGATCGGCATCCAGTCCGGGGAGAAGTGCATTTTCGAAGTGAGTTATCAGCTTTTCTTTGTCCGGTTCCGGTAAGTCCGCCTCACTGAAGGACAGAACACCGGAGGTGTAGCCCTTGGCGTAGGGGCTGCTGTCGATAATTGCCACGATATCGTCAGGATTACCGCGCATCAGGCGTGACGCCGGCCGCTGACGGTCTTTACCCAGCAGATAATCAACTGGTCCCGCGCCTTTCCCCGTGCCACGGGCGTGAAATTTAACGATCACCGGAGTGCTCCTCCCGCAGAGCCTTCAGCTCCCGCTCGATAGCCGCCAGCTGGCTGAGAATTTTCACGGCAGAAAGCGGCTCACCCTTAGATACGGCGGCGTTCACCTGCCGGGCGACCTGGTTAAGGTTGTTGCCGGCGCCGGCAAGCTGACGAAGCAGCGCCGGTGCTACGTCGGGCGCGCTGCCTCGCAGGCGCCGTTTTTCGGCGCCGAGGCATGTCTCGCGCATCCAGGTAGCAAGGCGTGCACGATCGCAGCGGGCGAGCAATGTTTCATGTTCTGCAGGAGAGACCCAGACGGTCAGCATTTTGCTGCGCTTTTCGTTCATGACGTTTCCTGATAACCGTGTTTTCTGCCGGCTTTATCCGGTGGAAAACGGGGTTGGACAAGCCGCAGGCGCGTCAGGGGGTTTCGGGGCGCAGCCCTGAACCAGCCATCACAGAGCGCTAGCGATGTGTATGCTGGCTTAAATGATAAATCGGAGTGGCGGTTTGAGGAAGTGGTATATGGGGTTTGGGGGGTAAGGCTACGGTGTGAACGCGGAAAATGAGACCGCAGGTGAAATGACGCTTCCTCGGCGCAAACAAGTTTGCTTCTGCGGCGAGCGTTGCGGTTATAGGGTAACGGTGGTTTGAGGGAGAGAACGAAGCCCCCGGGGGCTGGCGGAAACCTGCGGTTTTCCATAGGCTCCGCCCTCCTGATGAGCTTAACAGAAATACAGCGATTTCCGGTGCTCAAATCAGAAGTGACGAAACCTGACAGGACTTAAAGATGCCGGACGTTTCCACCCGGCGGCTCCCTCGTGCGCTCTCCTGTTCCCACCATGGGGTTTACCCGCTGCATACCGCCGTAAGGTGGCGTTTTCTCATTCCTGCCCTGCAACTGGGTTCCCTGAAGGTGGTTCGCTCCAAGCTGGACTATATGCACGAACTCCCCGTTTAGTCCGACTACCACGCCATGTCAGGTAACATACTCTTGAGACCAAACCTGACAGACACGACAAATCGCCATTGGCGGTAGCCAACGGTAACTGTTTACGGAGCGAAGCTTATACATCGAAGTAAAAACAGAGTTCTTGAAGTGATCGCCCAACTGCGGCTACACTGGAAGGACAGATTAGGTCACTGCGCTCCGTTAAAGCCAGTTACCATGGTTCAGAAGTTCCCCAACTTACTGAACCTTCGAAAAAACCGACTCCCCAGTCGGTTTTTTCGTTTTAAGGGTACGCTGAACGCCTCTTAAGCGTCAAGATAACAAATCAATTTACCACGCCCCCCAAGATATGAGATTAATTCGTACTTCCGCCCAAATGAGGGGAAGTAATACCTACAGGAGATATCATGGTAATTACTACAGCAGCAACAGCAATTGCAACAGGGTTAATTTCAAAAGGCATGGACAAAGCAGTAGAGACTGTTGCCGAAAAATCAGTATCTAAACTATGGGATAAAATATTAAAACAAAAGTGGAAGTTTGGTACAGAGACAGCTAGAGACGCTTTGGATGATTTTATAAAAAAAGACTTCACTAACTATTTTGACCAATCGGTAAAAAGATACCTTCTCATAAGAACCTTGAATAACCAGCATGAAGATGTTTACTTGGGAGAGATATATCACCCGCTATTTATAGAAAACAAAGAAAGAAAAATAGAAATAAATGAAGACTTCGTTTATGAAAACGATGAAATAACAAATGTGATTGGTGTGGCAGGCCAGGGAAAAAGCACAATACTAAAAAAAATATTCATGGAGAAACTCTACAATATAGATAAATCAAATAAAATACCTTTATTCTTCGACCTGAGAGACTTTGGCGGTCAATCTATAAAAGAGAACATTAAAAAAATACTTAACTTTGAGTCTAATAAAATGAAGGATGAAAGTATTGATAAATTACTTTCAAGCGGAAAAATACTTCTTATCCTAGATGGTTTCGACGAGGTAAAAAAAGAAGAAAGAAAAGAACTACTACGTGACATAATTGATACAAACCATAGATACAAAACACAAATCATAACATCATCCAGACCAGAAACAGAAATATGCACAACGCAAGGAATAATAAACTTTACTGTTTGTTACCTTGGAAGTGCCGACGTTACAAATATGGTGAAAAAACTTGTTCTTCCAGAAGTTTACCCTCATCTAATTGACGCCCTAAATAAAAACAAACAACTAATGAGTACAATTAAAACACCTATATTAGTTATTCTATTTTGCATTTGCGAAAAGCACCTCGATAGCTTACCTAAAAATGCAAAGGAATTTTATAATAGGATATTTAACATACTATACGAAGGTCATGATAAAACAAAAAACTTTTATAATAGAAGCAAGACTTTCAATCAACCCATAAATGAAATACGAGAAGCTTTTTGTTGTTTCTGTTTTATTTCCATATACAAAAACAAAACAAGCATGACAGATCAAGAAATGCTGGAGATATCAAAAAAAGCACTAAAAAACAAGATGTTACCAAGTGATTCACAAGATGCATCAAATTTTTATAGCGATATAATAGACATTACAGGACTTATTCGTAAAGATGGATATTTAAATAACACGTTCATTCACAAAACAATACAGGAATTCCATGCTGCGGAATTCATAAGGATGAGCTCATCAAAAAGAAAAAAAGAAATAAATGAGATGCTTGTAAGGGAAAGCTCTGAAAATTTATCATGGATTAACACTTCAAAGTTCTTATATGACATAGATAAAGAAAACACTATAGAAGAATTGATTATTCCTTTGTGCGAAAAACATCACCTGCATGAATGGAATGAAAAAAAGGACTCTATATCTGAAGAATATTATTATAACTATATTTCCAAGGCAAGGGCTATATTAAATGAAAAAACTGCCATTCCTGGGAAAAAGAAAAAAAAGAAAAATATCGAGAGAATACACCATTCTATTGAGGTTGGCCCTTTCACTGAAAGCTTCCTTCAATTAATTATCATTTCAGATAACAAAATCAGCTTAAGTATATTCAATAAAGCACTTATGGATTTTGGCGTAAACCATAAAGATAGCTTAGGCATTCTATCAAGTTTAGAAATAAAAAAACCTAACGAGCAAGCAAATGAAAAGAATAGCATTTCAGTTAGGAAGTTACTTCATGACTCAAAAAGGGAGGATGTTGTCATATCTATATTTAAAGATAATTTAGCGGCCATACACAAAGACATATATCTATACTTCAAAAATATGATAGATGGCGACTCAATACTAGCAACCAACAATGAGGATACGCTAAACTCATTATTGGACTAACAATATAAAAACCACTCAACTTGTGGTCAATGCGGTTATAAGATAAGTCGTATAGGCCACATATAAAAAATTAACCACTAATATTCAATAAAGAAATTAAAACCCATCATTATTTTAATGGTTAATTCCCAAAAGAGGTAACCCGTTTTATTTAATCCGCACCCGCTAAACGGGCGAATTAAACATAACATCTGTTAAGCGTAAAAGATGAAAGGTCGTACTCTATGGACGACCTTTACAGATAGCATAATTATTTCAGCGGCTGTTTACGCATCATCGCTTCTCGCAGAATTGCGTTGAGCCTTGTCTGGTATCCTTTGCCGGGCTCTTTAAGCCACTCCAAAACATCTGCATCAATTCTGACAGAAGCATGCTTTTTTACAGGACGATAGAACTGCCCACGCACAGCTTTCTCCCAGAATGAATGATTCAGCGCCCCCACATCACTGTAATCGATCTGGCTGTCAGACTGCTCAGACAGTGATTTCAGTTCAGCTTTTCGCTTCTCAGTCAGGGATGGAAGCTCGTTTCGTTTATATCTAACTGTGCTCATAAGTTTTCCTCTCTTTCCGATCGGCCCGGCGGGCACTGATTATACGAATGATCTCGGTACCGTCTTCAAACCGTATCGTATGAGCTACAAGAACGACCACGCATCCTCTTACAGCCCCAATGGTTTGCCAACGGTACTCACCGTTTTCAAATCGGTCTTGTACTGAAAGATGAAAAGGGTCCTCAAAAACCAGTGCAGCCTCTTCAAAGCGAATACCGTGCTTCCGTAAATTCGATTCAGCCTTAACTAAATCCCACTCGAAATCTAGCTCCATAGCCCTGCCATATAAATACTATT